>NZ_OZ252217.1:2500-7500 GCF_965249125.1 Pelagibacterium sp. | reverse complement strand
CTGCCCGATGCCTGAGATCGCGCAGCGCCAATCATAGGCTTCTGCGACAGAATAAAAAAAGCCCGGGCCCTGCGGGTCGTGCCTCAGCCCACCGACGACATGGCCGGCAATAAAGCCTGCCTGCCCTTCCGCCGCCACGCTCAACGGCGTCGTCGCGGATTGAGCAAACTCCAGATCGGGTGCTGAAATCAGCGCCAGATCGTCGTCCACAAGCGTATCAAGCAAATAGGGAGCGAACAGGCGATCTGATTCTGGGTCGCCCTCGGTGACGATGGCGATGGGTTTGCCGAGAAGGCGGATGTTTTTGAACGTGAAAAGCACCGATTGATCGTTTGAAATCCAATCGGCGAATCGCCCGATAGCAAAAACACTCCATATTCCTGGCACGGCAGAGTGCCCGAACAACACCTCTTCCCCGATTCGATCGGCAGCGATATCCACATAGTGATCCAGCGGGCATTTGAGCTGGAAGGTTCCGGTGAGCCGGTCGCCAGGATCGATTCGGAAAATAAGCCTGTTCATTTCGCATCCCCTCAAGGTTTTTGCCGTAGAGGAGATTACTTCTCTTTCTGCCGTGTCGCAGTTCGGGCAACTACGTACTGACTCACCCCGAAACGCCGCAAACCTTCACGGCCGTCGCAGCGCTGGATGGGCTGGTGAGCGGGAGGGACCGTTCACTGCATTCCCTTTTACGGGTCTGCGAGACCGTGCATCTCCAACTCGATGTCGCTACGTGCCCTGCATGAAGGCCCGGATCTGAACCGCTATCGTCACCGTAACGCCCCTGGTCGGCCCATAGAGCATGTCTGAGCTTGATTGAATCGATTGTGGATTCCCAAATCGGCTTGGATGTGATTCATCATTGATGCTGGATTGGAGGCCAGCATCCATGATCAAGCCCTATTCCGATGATTTGCGCGAACGTGTTGTTGCTGCAGTTGGCACCGGGGAAAGTTGCCGGTCTGTCGCCGCCCGTTTTGGCGTTGCGGTTTCTTCGGTTGTGAAGTGGTCGCAACGCTCGAGGTCCACGGGGTCGGTCACACCAGATCGAATGGGTGGCCGGCGTCCTGTCATTCTCAATGCGCACAGGCAATTTGTTCTTGAACAGTTTCAGCAGACTCCGCACCTGACCGTGCGGGGTCTGCAAGCGCTTTTGGCCGCACAAGGCGTACAGGTATCCCATGATAGCATATGGCGCTTTATCCGGCGCGAGGGTCTGAGCTTTAAAAAAAAGCCTGTTCGCGCTTGAGCAGGCTCGGGCTGCGGTCGCCCGTCAGCGGCAGCGCTGGAAGTCCTGGCAGGCTTGGCTCGATCCATCGCGGTTGGTGTTCATCGATGAGACGTGGATCAAGACCAATATGGCGCCCCTGCGTGGATGGGGTCCAAAAGGGCGGCGGCTCAAGGGCTATGCGCCGCACGGCCATTGGCGCACCATGACCTTCCTGGCCGGATTGCGCATGGACGGCCTGACGGCGCCCTGCGTGTTCGATGGCCCAATCAACGGGCTCTCGTTCCGCGCCTATGTCGAGCAGGTCCTGATCCCCACGCTCAAGCCGGGTGACATCGTCATTCTCGACAATCTGGGCAGCCACAAAAGCAAGGCCGTGCGGGACGCCATTCGCGCCGCGGGCGCGCGCCTATGGTTCCTGCCGCCCTACTCACCGGACCTCAACCCCATCGAGCAGGTCTTCGCCAAGATCAAGCATTGGATGCGTATAGCGCAACAACGCACGATCGAAGAAACATGGCGCCTGATCGGACACCTCGTCTCAACCATCAAACCCCAGCAATGCAGAAACTACTTCAAGAACGCAGGATATGCTTCAATAAAAACCTGACATGCTCTAGAGGCAATCAAACAACCGGGTTAGCCACCATGGAATGAAGACCCAACGAGCCACAAGCCGTGGATCCGCGGGACCGACCTATAACCGCGTGAGCAGATATCACCATTCTCGAGGTTGCACCTCGTGCTCTCGATTTCCGGTCTCTTTTGTTTGGGACGGCTATTGGGAGTGCTGTGGTGGTTGTTCTTAAGCAGCGTTGTCGCGAGACGTTTGCGGGGTGTTTTTGTCTTGCGGTTTTGAACGCAAAAAGCCCCCGGGGGGACCGGGGGCTTTTTGGTTATTATTGAGAAGGTTGGTGTGTTTGCTAGACCTGGCGGCGACCTACTCTCCCGTGCCTTAAGACACAGTACCATTGGCGCTGAAGTGTTTAACGGTCGAGTTCGGAATGGGATCGGGTTCTGGGCACTTCGCCATAGCCACCAGGTCGAACAAACACACTGTTATGTCTCGTGAACTGGTCTTTGTTTTCTGATCTGCAACACGTTTGGGTGCTGCGATTATAGGTAAATGAGAACGATCAAGCCGATCGAGCTATTAGTACTGGTAAGCTTCACACATTGCTGCGCTTCCACACCCAGCCTATCAACGTGGTGGTCTTCCACGGCTCTGATAGGGAATACTGGTTTTGAGGGAGGCTTCCTGCTTAGATGCTTTCAGCAGTTATCCCGTCCGAACTTAGCTACCCTGCACTGCGGCTGGCGCCACAACAGGTCCACCAGAGGTTCGTCCATCCCGGTCCTCTCGTACTAGGGACAGCTCCTCTCAATATTCCAACACCCACGGCAGATAGGGACCGAACTGTCTCACGACGTTCTAAACCCAGCTCACGTACCACTTTAAACGGCGAACAGCCGTACCCTTGGGACCTGCTCCAGCCCCAGGATGTGATGAGCCGACATCGAGGTGCCAAACGATGCCGTCGATAAGGACTCTTGGGCATCATCAGCCTGTTATCCCCGGCGTACCTTTTATCCGTTGAGCGATGGCCCTTCCACGCGGGACCACCGGATCACTATGACCGACTTTCGTCTCTGCTCGACTTGTCAGTCTCGCAGTCAGGCAGGCTTATGCCATTGCACTCAACGACCGATTTCCGACCGGTCTGAGCCCACCATCGCGCGCCTCCGTTACTCTTTGGGAGGCGACCGCCCCAGTCAAACTACCCACCACACGCTGTCCCGGGTACTGTTATACCGCGGTTAGACATCCATGACGATAAGGGTGGTATCTCACATTGCGGCTCCACAAGGACTGGCGTCCCTGCTTCAAAGCCTACCACCTATTCTGCACATGCCGACACGAATGCCAGCGTGAAGCTATAGTAAAGGTGCACGGGGTCTTTCCGTCTGACCGCAGGAACCCCGCATCTTCACGGGGAGTTCAATTTCGCTGAGTCGATGCTGGAGACAGTGGGGAAGTCGTTACGCCATTCGTGCAGGTCGGAACTTACCCGACAAGGAATTTCGCTACCTTAGGACCGTTATAGTTACGGCCGCCGTTTACCGGGGCTTCAATTCAAGGCTTGCACCTCTCCTTTTAACCTTCCGGCACCGGGCAGGCGTCAGACCCTATACGTCGCCTTGCGGCTTCGCAGAGCCCTGTGTTTTTAATAAACAGTCGCCACCCCCTGGGTTGTGCCACCCGCCAATGGTTGCCCAAAGACGGGTCATGCTTATCCCGAAGTTACGCATGCAATTTGCCGAGTTCCTTCAGCATCGTTCTCTCAAGCGCCTTGGTATACTCTACCTGTCCACCTGTGTCGGTTTGGGGTACGGTCTATAAGCTGGGGCTATTTCCTGGAACCGCCTCACTGCATGTCCAATCCAATAAGGACACACAACTCTGGCAATCCGTCACTTCCCAGCAGGCTCACGAATATTAACGTGATTCCCATCGACTACGCCTTTCGGCCTCGCCTTAGGAGCCGGCTAACCCTGCGCTGATTAACATTGCGCAGGAACCCTTGGACTTTCGGCGAGAGTGTCTCTCACACTCTTTGTCGCTACTCATGTCAGCATTCGCACTTCCGATACCTCCAGGACCCCTCACGGGTATCCCTTCGCAGGCCTACGGAACGCTCCGCTACCGCGTGCAGTAAACTGCACACCCTAAGCTTCGGTGCATGGTTTGAGCCCCGTTACATTTTCGCCGCAGGAACGCTTGACCAGTGAGCTGTTACGCTATCTTTAAAGGATGGCTGCTTCTAAGCCAACCTCCTGGTTGTCTAAGCATTCCCACATGCTTTCCCACTTAACCATGACTTGGGGACCTTAGCTGTAGGTCAGGGCTGTTTCCCTTTCCACGACGGACCTTAGCACCCGCCGTGTGTCTGCCAGATAGTACTCTTGGGTATTCGGAGTTTGGTTAGGTTTGGTAATCCGGTAAGGACCCCTAGCCCATCCAGTGCTCTACCCCCCAAGGTATTCGTCTGACGCTCTACCTAAATAGATTTCGCGGAGAACCAGCTATTTCCGAGTTTGATTGGCCTTTCACCCCTAACCACAAGTCATCCCCGTCTTTTTCAACAGACGTGGGTTCGGTCCTCCAGTGCGTGTTACCGCACCTTCAACCTGCTCATGGCTAGATCACTCGGTTTCGGGTCTAATCCGTCGTACTTAACGCCCTATTCAGACTCGGTTTCCCTACGCCTACACCTAACGGCTTAAGCTTGCACGACAGACTAAGTCGCTGACCCATTATACAAAAGGTACGCCATCACCCAGGACAAACCTTGGGCTCTGACTGTTTGTAGGCATCCAGTTTCAGGAACTGTTTCACTCCCCTCGTCGGGGTGCTTTTCACCTTTCCCTCACGGTACTTGTTCACTATCGGTCGCACACGAGTACTTAGGCTTGGAGGGTGGTCCCCCCATGTTCAGACAGAATTTCACGTGTTCCGCCTTACTCAAGGACAAAAAGCTTTTCTACCGGTACGGGGCTATCACCCACTAAGGCAGACCTTTCCAGGTCCTTCCCGTTCTTAGCTTTTTGCCACTGGCCTGGTCCGGGTTCGCTCGCCACTACTACCGGAGTCTCAATTGATGTCCTTTCCTACGGGTACTGAGATGTTTCAGTTCCCCGCGTTCGCTTCCCCTAAGGGATGGTCCGAAGACCGGGTTTCCCCATTCGGAAATCGCCGGATCAAAGCTTATTC